>NZ_KV826330.1:58224-102503 GCF_001835895.1 Staphylococcus sp. HMSC034C12
TCCATGTAGATGAGTATCAAGATACAAATAAAGCACAATATACACTTGTTAAATTACTTGCAAGTAAATTTAAAAATTTATGTGTTGTAGGTGATTCTGATCAATCAATATATGGATGGCGTGGTGCAGATATTCAAAATATATTATCTTTCGAGGAAGACTATCCTGAAGCAAAGACCATTTTCCTAGAACAAAATTATCGATCAACAAAAACCATTTTAACAGCTGCAAATGAAGTGATTAAACATAATACTGAACGGAAGCCTAAAGGGTTATGGACTGCAAATAATGGTGGAGAAAAGATTAAATATTATGAAGCGATGACTGAACGTGACGAAGCAGAATATGTAGTTCGTGAAATTATTAAACATCGTAAGTCTGAAAAAGACTATAATGATATGGCAATTTTGTATCGAACAAATGCACAATCACGTGTGTTAGAAGAAACATTTATGAAATCAAATATTCCTTATACGATGGTTGGAGGCCAAAAGTTCTATGATCGTAAAGAAATCAAAGATCTATTAAGTTATTTAAGAATAGTGGCAAATAGTAATGATGATATTAGTCTTCAAAGAATTATTAATGTTCCTAAAAGAGGGATAGGACCATCATCAGTTGATAAAATTCAACGATATGCACTAGATAACAATATTAGTATGTTTGATGCATTAGGAGAAGTGGATTTTATAGGGCTCTCTAAAAAAGTGACTCAAGAATGTATACAATTTTATGAAATGGTTCAAAACTTAATTAAAGAACAAGAATTTTTAGAAATTAGTGAGATTGTTGAGGAAATACTTGAAAAATCAGGATATCGTCAAATGTTAGAACATGAACAAACAATTGAATCACGTAGTCGTCTTGAAAATATTGATGAATTTATGTCTGTACCTAAAGACTATGAAAAAGATACACCTTTAGAAGAACAATCATTGATTAACTTTTTAACTGATTTATCACTTGTCGCAGATATTGATGAAGCACAAATTGATAGTGGTGTAACGTTAATGACCATGCATTCTGCAAAGGGATTAGAGTTCCCAATTGTATTCTTAATGGGTATGGAAGAATCACTTTTCCCTCATATTAGAGCAATTAAAAGTGATGACGAACATGAGATGGAAGAAGAAAGACGAATTTGTTATGTAGCCATCACACGTGCAGAAGAAGTGTTATATATTACACATGCAACTTCTCGTATGTTATTTGGACGTTCACAAGCAAATCTACCATCACGCTTCTTAAAAGAAATTCCTGAAGAATTATTAGAAACACCAGCAAAATCAAAACGACAAACAATCACTTCTAAGTCAACTACATCGTCAAAACGTGGTTTTAGTAAACGTACGACTTCTACTAAAAAACAAGTATCTGCTTCAGATTGGAAGGTAGGAGATAAAGTGACACATAAATCATGGGGCGAAGGTATGGTGAGTAATGTAAGTGAAAAAAATGGCTCTGTTGAATTAGATATTATATTTAAATCTGAAGGTCCTAAGCGTTTATTAGCTCAATTTGCGCCTATCGAAAAAAAGGAGGATTAGTAAATGGATAACATTCAAAATCGTGTCAATGAACTGCATGATTTATTAAATCAATATAGTTACGAATATTATGTAAAAGATAATCCTTCTGTACCTGATAGTGAATATGACAAATTATTACGTGAATTAATTGACATTGAAAATGCACATCCTGAACTAAAAACTGACGATTCTCCAACAGTTAGGGTTGGTGGAGAAGCTCAATCATCATTTGAAAAAGTAAATCACGAAACACCTATGCTTAGTTTAGGTAATGCTTTTAATGAAGAAGAACTAAGACGTTTTGATGAACGTATTCGAGAACATATTGGTAAAGTGGAATATATGTGTGAGCTAAAAATTGATGGTTTAGCAGTTTCTTTAAAGTATGAAGATGGACGATTTGTGCAGGGATTAACGCGAGGAGATGGTACCACAGGAGAAGATATTACAGAAAATCTACGTACTATTCATGCGATTCCTCTTAAAATTAAAGAACCTTTAAATGTCGAAGTTCGTGGAGAAGCATATATGCCACGTCGTTCCTTTATGAGATTGAATGATGAGAGAGAAAAAAATGAAGAACAACCATTTGCTAATCCACGTAATGCAGCAGCAGGTTCTTTAAGACAATTAGATCCTAAATTAGCTGCTAAACGTAAACTAAGTGTCTTTTTATATAGTGTAAATGATTTTACAGATTTTAACGCTACTACTCAAAGTGATGCATTAGATGAATTAGATCGTTTAGGTTTTAAAACTAATCATGAACGTGCACGCGTAGAAGATATAGAGGGTGTACTAGAATATATTAAAAAGTGGACTAAACAACGTGAACAGTTATCTTATGATATTGATGGAATTGTTATTAAAGTGAATGATCTTGATCAACAAGACGAAATGGGATTTACTCAAAAATCTCCACGTTGGGCAATAGCTTATAAGTTTCCAGCCGAAGAAGTTGTCACAGAACTTAAAGATATTGAATTAAGTATAGGACGTACTGGCGTCGTTACACCGACAGCCATTTTAGAACCTATTCGTGTTGCGGGTACTACAGTTTCAAGAGCATCGCTTCATAATGAAGATTTGATTAAAGAACGTGATATTAGAATCGGTGATAGCGTTATAGTGAAAAAAGCTGGAGATATTATTCCTGAAGTCGTAAGAAGTATTATTGACCGTCGTCCAAATGATGCAAAACCATACCGTATGCCAACGCATTGTCCAAGTTGTGGTCATGAATTAGTGCGTATTGAAGGAGAGGTTGCGCTTAGATGTATCAATCCAAAATGCCAAGCTCAACTTGTGGAAGGATTGATTCATTTTGTTTCTCGACAAGCGATGAATATAGACGGACTAGGAAATAAAATTATTCAGCAACTGTATCATCATCAACTTATTAAAGATGTAGGTGACATTTTCTATTTAAATAAAGAAGATTTATTGCCTTTAGAACGAATGGGTACAAAAAAAGTAGAAAACTTATTAAGCGCTATTGAACATGCAAAACAAAATTCTTTAGAACATTTATTATTTGGTTTAGGTATACGACATCTTGGCGCCAAAGCAAGTCAAATTTTAGCAGAGAAATTTGAAACCATGGATCGTTTACTTAAAGTGACAGAAGAAGAACTGATAGCGATTCATGATATTGGAGATAAATTAGCACAATCTGTAGTAACGTATCTAGATAATGAGGATATTAAAGCACTTATTGAAAAATTAAAAGATAAAAATGTCAACATGACATATAAAGGTGTTAAATCCTCTGAAATTGAAGGACATCCAGAATTTCAAAATAAGACTATTGTTCTTACTGGAAAATTACAACAAATGACACGTAAAGAAGCAACAACATGGTTAGAAATGCAAGGTGCTAAAGTAACAAGTAGTGTAACTAAAAGTACAGATTTAGTAATAGCTGGTGAAGATGCTGGCTCAAAATTGTCTAAAGCTGAACAATTTGATACAGAAATATGGTCCGAATCACAATTTATTGAAAAACAAAATGAAATATCAGAATAGAGGAGAACGTAATGAAGCGGTTATTATTATTAGTTATAACGTCGCTTATGATATTGACAGCGTGTGGCAATGGGAATGATAAAAATAGTCAGTCAAATAATAAGCAACAAGAACAAAATTCAAATAATGTAAAAACAGTTGCCACTGATCAAGAAGTTCAAGGAGATAATTATCGTACAATCTTACCATTTAAAGAAAGCCAAGCTCGTGGAGTATTACAAGATAATATGGCTAATAGCTATAACGGTGAAGATTTCGAAAATGGTTTATTACATCTAAGTAAGTCTGTATTTCCAACTGATAATTTTTTATATCAAGATGGGCAGTATTTAGACAAAAATACAGTTAACGCATATTTAAATCCCAAGTATTCTAAAGACGAAATTGATAATATGAGTGAAAGTGAAAAGGAATCAAAAAAAGCTACTGAAAATTTAGGTCTTAATCCATCACATGATGGAGAAACTAAACCAGAAAAAATAGCAGAAAGTTCTCCTGCTTATTTATCTAATATCTTAGAACAAGATTTTTATGATACAAATGATACAAAAGGAAAAACAATTAAAGGCATAACAATTGGTCTTGCTATGAATAGTGTCTATTATTATCAAAAAGAAAAAGATGGAGAAACATATAGCAAATCGCTAGATAATAAAGAAATTGAAAAACAAGGTAAAGCAATGGCTCAAGAGTTACTTACACGCCTTAGAGCAAATAAAGATTTGAAAAATATTCCAATTCACTTTGCAATATATGTTCAATCGAGTCAAGATGCAATTACGCCAGGACACTTTATTGCTAATACTACTGTTGATGACAAACAAACTAAAATTAATAAATGGAATAAAATTGATGAGATTTCAGCACTTTTACCTTCAACAGAAGCAGAAAAATATGACAAAAATCTAAATAATAATTTTAAGCAATTTAATGATGATCTTCAATCTTATTTCTCTAATTTTACTCAAGCAATTGGAAAAGTGAAATTTGTAGATAAGAAACCTAATAAACTAGTGATTGATTTGCCAATCGATTACTATGGTCAAGCTGAAACAATAGGAATTACACAATATGTAACAGAACAAGCTAAGAAATATTTTGATAATATAGATAGTTACGAAATTCGTATAAAAGATGGTAACAATTCAAGAGCACTTATTAGTAAAACAAAAGATGATAAAGACCCACAAGTCCATATTTATAGTAATTAATCAAAAAGAGGTTGTGACACGTCGTGTCACAGCCTCTTTTTAATATTCAATAAATTAATTTATTTTTCGCGAACAATGGTTTTAACTTGATTTAACTGTTGTTCAATAGAATAATTTGATTTATAGGTGAAGATGCTAACAAGGTATGTAACGATTACACTACTAATAAAACCAGGTATAATTTCATACATACCAAATAGTTCATTAATATTAGCAAGTGGTTTAACCCAGACAATCCAAATAATGACTACGAGAGCTCCAGCAATCATACCACTTATCGCACCCGCACGTGTTAGTTTTTTCCAATATAAAGAAAAAAGAACAAGTGGACTAAACGCTGCACCAAAACCAGCCCAAGCATTTCCGACTAGGTTTAATATAGTGTCATTAGGAGACCAAGCAATAGCAAGAGCTACAATGGCTACAGCTAACACAGATAATCTGCCTACAAGTACAAATTCTTTTTGATGTGACTGAGCATGTTCTTCACCGCGAATGAGCTTATAGAAATCTTCTGTAAGTGAGCTTGAAGTCACTAATAATTGTGAAGAAATTGTACTCATAATAGCAGCTAGAATGGCAGCAAGTAAGAATCCACCTACTAAAGGATGGAAAAGAACTTGGCTCATTATAATAAATAATGTTTCTGGATCGTCCATTTTAATGTGATTTTTCGAAATAAAAGCAATTCCAGTTAACCCTACACCCACAGCTCCAAGTAAACCTACAATCATCCAACTTATTCCTAAGCGTCGTGCTTTAGGTAAAAGTTTGTGAGATTTAATAGACATAAATCGTACAATAATATGAGGCTGACCAAAATAACCTAATCCCCATGCAAATAATGAAATCATACCTAAAAAAGTAGTGCCTCTAAATAAATCCATATTAGTTGGTTTCATTTCAGCTACTTGATGGAATGTATCCCATCCACTAAGTTGCATCAAAGCAACTATTGGTACCATTACCATTGCGATAAGCATAATAACCCCTTGGAAAAAGTCAGTAATAGAAACAGCTAAATATCCTCCGAAAAAGGTATATAAAATGACAATAATTGCGACTGAAATAAGTCCCCAATGATAATTTAATCCAAATGCGCTTTCGAATAATTTACCTCCAGAAACGAAGCCAGAGTGCGTATATAAAGTGAAAAAAATAACAATAATAAGACCAGAAATAATTTTAATGATATTATGTTTATCATTAAGACGATTTTTGAAAAAATCAGGGAGCGTAATTGCATCTCCAGCAACTTCTGTATATACTCTAAGCCTTGGTGCAACAACTAGATAGTTAACATAGGCACCAATAGTTAAACCAATCGTAATCCATATTGCCGATAAACCTGTGCTATAAACTGACCCTGGAAGTCCCATAATCATCCAACCACTCATATCTGAAGCACCGGCTGATAAAGCAGTAATATATGGGCCTATATTTCTCCCACCTAACATATACTCACTTAAATTGCCGGTTGCCTGTTTATAACCATAGTAACCAATCACTAGCAGAATAATAAAATAGATTGCAATCATAATATAAGTCTGCCAGCTTGTGTTAGCATGAGTACCTAAATTTGCACCTAATACAAACATTGTAATTACCCCCTTTAAAACTTTTAAATTTATGTTTTTCAACAACATTGTACTGAAAAAAGAAGTGACGATTTTTAAATTAGTTACATGTAATATTATACAATGATATTTATAGATTAGAGAAGTAAAATTTTATCTATAAATAACAGTCTATTTCAATGTAATGATAAGTGTTAACGAGAATTATAGTATAGATAAAAAATAATTCATTTTATTATATAACGTTAATATTAATAAATTATTAATAGAAATTAATGTATATTTATAGATAACTATATAAATGAGTTACATAAGAAAGTTATTTTAATACTTAACTTTGCTAAGAATAGTTAATACACTGAGTATAATAAATATTTAGATTTTTAACTGAAAATTTGATACAATTTTATGATGAATGAGTAATAAGGAGGCTTTTTTAATAATGACTAAAGTTACACGCGAAGAAGTTGAACATATAGCACATTTAGCAAGACTTCAAATTTCTCCTGAAGAAACTGAAGAAATGGCTAATACACTTGAAAGTATCTTAGATTTTGCAAAGCAAAATGATTCAGCAGATACTGAAGGTGTGGAACCAACATATCATGTCTTAGATTTACAAAATGTGTTACGTGATGATAAAGCAATCGAGGGTATTCCTCAAGAACTTGCATTAAAAAATGCGAAAGAAACAGAAGACGGTCAATTTAAAGTACCAGCTATCATGAATGAGGAGGACGCTTAAGATGAGTATTCGTTATGAATCTGTTGAAACACTTTCAGAAATGATTAAGAGTAAAAAAATTAAACCTTCTGAAGTAGTTAAAGATATTTATGATGCTATTGAAGAAACAGATCCAACAATTAAATCATTTTTAGCTTTGGATAAAGAAAATGCAATTAAAAAAGCTAAAGAATTAGATGAGTTACAAGCTAAAGATCAATTTGAAGGTAAATTATTTGGAATCCCAATGGGAATTAAAGATAATATTATCACTAAAGATGTCGAAACAACTTGTGCAAGTAAAATGTTAGAAGGTTTTGTACCGATTTATGAATCAACAGTGATGAATAAATTACATCAAGAAAATGCAGTGTTAATCGGCAAATTAAATATGGATGAATTTGCAATGGGTGGTTCTACAGAAACATCTTATTTCAAAAAAACTGTCAATCCATTTGATCATCAAGCAGTTCCAGGAGGATCTTCTGGAGGTTCAGCTGCAGCAGTAGCAGCAGGACTAGTACCATTTAGTTTAGGGTCTGATACTGGTGGATCAATCAGACAACCAGCTGCATATTGTGGTGTAGTAGGTATGAAACCTACATATGGTCGTGTATCACGTTTTGGTTTAGTTGCTTTTGCATCTTCATTAGATCAAATTGGGCCAATTACTCGTAATGTTAAAGATAATGCGATGGTATTAGAAGCAATTGCAGGTGCAGACAAAAATGACTCTACAAGTGCACCGGTTGAAGACGTTGATTTTACTTCAGAAATTGGTAAAGATATCAAAGGTCTTAAAATTGCACTTCCTAAAGAATACTTAGGAGAAGGTGTTAGTGAGGAAGTAAAAACCTCTGTAAAACAAGCAGTAGAAACATTAAAGTCACTTGGTGCAGAAGTTGATGAAGTGTCATTACCAAACACTAAATATGGTATTCCTTCTTATTATGTAATTGCATCATCTGAAGCATCTGCAAACTTAGCACGTTTCGATGGTATTCGTTATGGCTACCATTCAAAAGAAGCGCAAACATTAGAAGAATTATACAAAATGTCTCGTTCTGAAGGCTTTGGAGACGAAGTTAAACGTCGTATCTTCTTAGGTACATTCGCATTAAGTTCTGGTTATTATGATGCATTTTATAATAAATCTCAAAAAGTTAGAACATTAATTAAAAATGACTTCGATAAAGTATTCGACAATTATGATGTTGTTGTAGGACCTACAGCTCCAACAACAGCGTTTAATTTAGGCGAAGAAATTGATGATCCTTTAACAATGTATGCAAATGACTTATTAACTACGCCTGTTAACTTAGCTGGTTTACCTGGCATTTCTGTGCCATGTGGCCAATCAAACGGACGTCCAATCGGTTTACAATTTATTGGTAAACCATTTGATGAGAAAACATTATATCGTGTGGCATATCAATATGAAACACAATTTAACTTACACGACGCATACGAAAAATTATAAGGAGTGGAAATAATGCATTTTGAAACAGTTATCGGACTTGAAGTTCACGTTGAATTAAAAACAGACTCAAAAATGTTCTCTCCATCACCAGCGCATTTTGGGGCTGAACCTAACTCAAACACTAATGTTATTGATTTAGCTTATCCGGGTGTCTTACCTGTTGTAAATAGAAGAGCAGTAGATTGGGCGATGCGTGCGTCAATGGCTCTAAACATGGACATTGCTACAAATTCTAAATTTGATCGCAAGAACTATTTTTATCCAGATAATCCGAAAGCATATCAAATTTCTCAATTTGATCAACCAATCGGTGAAAATGGATATATTGATATTGAAGTTGATGGTGAAACGAAACGTATTGGTATTACTCGTCTTCATATGGAAGAAGATGCAGGTAAATCAACTCATAAAGATGGTTACTCTTTAGTAGACTTAAACCGTCAAGGTACACCATTAATAGAGATTGTATCTGAACCAGATATTCGTTCTCCTAAAGAAGCATATGCTTATTTAGAAAAATTACGTTCAATTATCCAATATACTGGTGTATCTGATTGTAAAATGGAAGAAGGTTCACTACGTTGTGACGCTAATATTTCATTACGTCCTTACGGTCAAAAAGAATTCGGTACTAAAACTGAATTGAAAAATCTAAACTCATTTAACTATGTTAGAAAAGGTTTAGAATACGAAGAAAAACGTCAAGAAGAAGAATTATTAAACGGTGGTACGATTGGTCAAGAAACACGTCGTTTTGATGAATCAACTGGTAAAACTATTTTAATGCGTGTTAAAGAAGGTTCTGATGATTATCGTTACTTCCCAGAACCAGATATTGTACCTTTATATGTCGATGATGAGTGGAAAGAACGTGTGCGACAAACCATTCCAGAATTGCCTGACGAACGTAAAGCTAAATATGTTAATGAATTAGGCTTACCTGAATATGATGCACATGTATTAACCCTTACTAAAGAAATGTCTGATTTCTTTGAAGGTGCGATTGAACATGGCGCAGATGTTAAACTAACATCTAACTGGTTGATGGGTGGCGTTAATGAATATCTTAATAAAAATCAAGTAGATTTAGAAGATACAAAATTAACTCCTGAAAATCTTGCTGGAATGATTAAGCTTATTGAAGATGGAACAATGAGTAGTAAAATTGCCAAAAAAGTATTCCCAGAATTAGCTGAAAATGGTGGAGATGCTAAACAAATTATGGAAGATAAAGGTTTAGTTCAAATCTCAGATGAAGCTACACTATTAAAATTTGTTAATGAAGCTTTAGATAATAATCCACAATCTGTTGAAGATTATAAAAATGGTAAAGGCAAAGCTATGGGCTTCTTAGTGGGTCAAATTATGAAAGCTTCAAAAGGTCAAGCTAATCCTCAAAAAGTTAATCAATTATTAAAACAAGAATTGGATAAAAGATAATAGCTCATCTCATATGAGGTATTAAATATAAGTTTAAGATAAACTGTTCACAAAGCGTTTGAGATTGTGAACAGTTTTTTATTCATATTTCTAGAGAAAAGGATATTGGATTTCATTAGGATAGATAAGCAAAGTATTTAGTTTGTTCCTAGTGTCAAAAGAATGAAATATTCTTTACTTCGGTTAGTTTCTTACAACATTTGTACAACAAAATGATACCTACAAAAATTTAAAAGAATGGGTATAAATACTTTTAACTCATTCATAAATCATTTAATATAGTGTTATGTAATAAAAAGTAGAGGGATAACTTATGAGAAAACGAGCAAGAATCATTTATAATCCAACTTCTGGAAAGGAGCTATTTAAACGTACTTTACCAGATGTTTTAATAAAGTTAGAACGTGCAGGTTATGAAACAAGTGCTTATGCAACTGAACGAGAAGGAGATGCTACACTTGAAGCGGAACGTGCACTTGAACAAAACTATGATATTATTATAGCCGCTGGCGGTGATGGCACTTTAAATGAAGTTGTAAATGGAATTGCTGAACAACCCAATAGACCTAAATTAGGTATTATACCTATGGGTACAGTGAATGATTTTGGACGAGCTTTACATTTACCAAATGATATTATGGGTGCAGTAGATGTTATTATTAAAGGTCATACGACAAAAGTAGATATTGGAAAAATGAATAACCGATATTTTATAAATTTAGCTGCTGGAGGTAAGCTCACGCAAGTATCCTATGAAACACCTAGTCGCTTAAAATCTATTGTTGGACCTTTTGCATATTATATAAAAGGTTTCGAAATGTTGCCGCAAATGAAGGCAGTCGATTTGAGAATTGAATATGATAATGAGGTATTCCAAGGGGAAGCACTATTATTCTTACTAGGGCTTACCAATTCAATGGCAGGCTTTGAAAAACTTGTACCTGATGCTAAGTTAGATGATGGGTATTATACTTTAATTATCGTTGAGAAAGCAAACTTAGCTGAATTAGGCCATATCATGACATTAGCTTCTAGAGGTGAACATACCAAACATCCTAAAGTAATATATAAAAAAGCAAAATCAATTAATATTTCATCATTTACAGATATGCAATTAAATGTAGATGGAGAATATGGTGGTAAATTACCTGCAAACTTTTTAAATTTAAAACAGCATATTGAAGTTTGTACTCCTAAAGATATTTATAATGATGAGATATCTGAAAATCATTAAAGTATTTAAGAATTAAACGAATTAGGGAAAATGAAATAAGAAGTTAAAAAGAGGTTATCTATAATTTCTAGTTTGAAAAGGTAAGAAGTTATACGTACCTCTTTTTCATATGGAGTGAAAAATAATAGTGATGATTAATAAAAATGATGTAATAAAAGGAAAAGTGATAGATTTAACGCATGAAGGACATGGTGTGATTAAATTAGATCGTTATCCTATTTTTGTTCCTAATGTGTTAATTGATGAAGAAGTAGAGTTTAAGGTAATTAAAGTAAAGAAAAACTTTGCTATTGGTAAACTATTAAAAGTACTAAAACAAAGTGAGCAAAGAGTAACACCTCCTTGTATATATTATGAGAAATGTGGAGGATGCCAGTTACAACATATGTCTTATGAATCTCAGCTAAAAATGAAAAAACAACAAGTTGTTAATTTATTTCATAAAAAGGCGAAATTAGAGGAAACAGTGATTCACGATACTATTGGTATGAATCATCCATGGCGATATAGAAATAAATCCCAGCTTCCTGTAGGTAAAGATAAAAATAATAAAACGATAATGGGATATTACCGTCAAAGAAGTCATGACATCATTGATATGGATAGTTGCTTAATTCAAGATGAAAAACAACAAGAACTAATGAATGATATAAAACAGTGGTTAAATGAATTGAATGTAAGCATTTATAATGAAAAAAATAAAAAAGGGTTATTACGTCATGTAGTCATTCGAACAAGTCATTATACAAATGAAATTATGGTTATATTTGTAACAAATGGTTCTAAATTTAAAGAAGCTGAAACGCTAGTACATAGACTAACAGAGGTATATCCTGACATAACAAGTATTAAGCAAAATATTAATAATTCACATTCAAATGTCATAATGGGTAAGCAATCGATGACTTTATATGGAAAAGATAAAATTACAGACAAGTTAAGTGAAACTATTTTTGAAATTAGTGATCAATCGTTTTATCAAATTAATTCTGTTCAAACAGAAAAATTATATCAGAAAGCTATTGACTATGCTCAATTAAGTGGAAATGAAATTGTTTTAGATACATATTGTGGTATAGGAACGATTGGGCTTTACATGGCACCAGTGGCTAAACATGTATATGGTGTCGAAATTGTGCCATCAGCTATTGAAGATGCCAAGCAAAATGCTTTAATTAATCATTTTGATAATACAACGTTCGAATGTGGTAAAGCAGAAGAAGTGATAATTGAATGGAAACAAAAAGGAATAGAACCTGATGTTATCATGGTCGATCCTCCACGAAAAGGATGCGATCAAGTCTTTATAGAAACATTATTAGAGTTAGCCCCTAAGCGCATTATCTATATTTCATGTAATCCTTCAACACAACAAAGAGATGCTCAACTTTTAGCTAATCTATATCATTTAAAAGAAATAACACCAGTCGATATGTTTCCACATACAACACATATTGAAACTGTGGCCTTATTCGAAAGAAAAACAGTGTAATTAAATTAAAGTAAATGAGGAGAAGTTTATTAAAATAAGATTACAAAGGGTTTAAGTTATTTATAATCGCTTTCATTCTAACACTTCTACATGTATACTATGAAAGAGTTTTAGTGAAATGAGTGGAGGTTGACAGATGCACAAAATTGATTTATCACACAATCGAATCAAAATATCAAAATTACTTACCATTCAAGTTGTTATGATGTTATTTGCAATTTTATTTACATATAAGTGGGCAGTTAATTATGTTGATATTATTGAACAACGTTTTTTGACAAATGTCATTTATGGAATACTTGGTTTTATTGGAGTATTAATTATTCACGAATTAATACATAAATGTTTATTTTTTATCTTTTCTAAAGGACAGAAACCACAATTTAAATATAAAAATGGAATTTTGCTCATTTATTTGTCATCTAAATACTTTAATAAATGGCAATTTTGTGCAGTCATGCTTGCACCATTAGTAATCATTACAATAGGGTTAATGATTTCATTTTACCACTTTGCTTACTCTTCTATTATATTTATATCAAGCATACACATCGGATATTGTTTGATTGATATATATCTAGCAGGTATAACAATTATTAACAAATTTAAATATATTCGTTCTACTGATGAAGGTATCTTTATGTATCATCATTTGCCTATATCTATAAATAATGACTATGAATAAACATCTGCATAAGTCTTAATATTATTATAAATGCATTTATAAAGTGTTTTCTTTTAGGGTGCAGTATAATAGTATTGAGGCTTATTTTATTTAAAAAGGAGTGAGACAATGACAGAAAGGAGAATCGTTCATATTGATATGGATTGTTTCTACGCTCAGGTAGAAATGAGAGATAATCCTAAATTACAAGGAAAACCTGTCATTGTAGGTGGAAAAGCAAGTCATCGAGGAGTCGTTTCAACCGCTTCATATGAAGCACGTAAATATGGTGTTCATTCAGCAATGCCTATGTCGCAAGCACATAAACTATGTCCAAATGGGTACTATGTTAGAGCAAGATTTGATGTATATCGTGAAGTTTCAAGTAAGATAATGGAAATTTTTAAACAGTATACTGAAATTGTAGAACCTTTAGCACTAGATGAAGCGTATTTAGATATTACTCATTTAGTTAAACCTCATCGATCAGCATCAAAAATTGCTTCAAACATACGTAAAGATATCTTCAATAAAACAGGTTTAACGTCTTCTGCTGGTGTTTCTTATAATAAATATTTAGCTAAATTAGCTAGTGGAATGAATAAGCCTAATGGAATGATGGTTATTCATTATCAGAATGTGCATGACATACTAATGAACTTAGATATAGGTGATTTTCCAGGCGTTGGAAAAGCTTCTAAAAAAATCATGCATGAACATGATATTTATACTGGTAAAGATTTATATAGCAAATCGGAATTTGAATTGATTCGCTGGTTTGGAAAAAAAGGACGAGGACTTTATCAAAAAGCAAGAGGCATTGATGATAGTGAAGTAAAAGCAAGTAGGATTCGTAAGTCAGTAGGAACCGAACGTACTTTTTCAACAGATATTAATGATGATAAAGAGATTCTACAAAAAATATGGGAACTTTCTCGTAAAACATCTGAACGATTAACTCAATTGCAAAAATCTGGCACAACAGTTACTGTCAAAATTAAAACGCATCGCTTTGAAACTTATTCTAAACAAAGAAGTTTGAGAGAAGCGGTAAGTAAAGACATTGATATTTATAATATAGCTTATGATTTATATCATGAATTAAAAGACCCTGATGTACCTATCAGATTAATTGGGGTTACAGTAGGTCATCTAGAGCAATCAACATATCAAAATATGACCATTTATGATTTCATTTAAAGATAGAAATAGATAAGATGTTTTAAATTATCTATTTCTATCTTTTAAATTTTTACCATGAAATTGAAGCACACTTTGTAAGCTATCATAGTGTTTTAATAATCTATAAGTAATCATTGCGCAAGCTTTTGCGTCATTCAGGGCATCATGATGGCTATGAAAATTTAAGTTGTAATGGTTCATTAGATGTTTTAATCCATATCGATAAGCTTTGATCGTACGTCTAGCAAGTTGATATGAGCAGAAATAGGTAAGTGAGGGAACAGCTATGTTTAAATGTTTTAAGCTTTGATGTAATACACCCATATCAAAAGCAGCATTATGTGCCACTACGGGTAATTGATTTATAAATTGCAACATATATGGAAAGACTTCTTTAAAATCTGGCGCACCTTTAACATCCTCAGGATGAATACCATGAACATGAATATTTGTTTCCGAAAAATAGTCATGAGGATTAACAAGCGTGTAAAACGTTTCGACTATTTCGTTATCTACTACTTTTACCATGCCAACAGAACAAATACTTGTTCTTTTTTTATTTGCAGTTTCAAAATCCAAAGCTATAAATGAATTTTTAAGCATTCTATATTCCTTTCTAAATATTTAAAATGAATTATTCACAGTTTAACAGAAAGTACGATTTAAATATAAATAATTGCTTTTTTCATAATCTATAGATAACAGAGTAAAAAATAGATACGGAATTTAAAGTGAAAAAGTTATAATTAGAAGTGTATTGTGTTACTTTTAATTGAGAATATTTTTTGTTACTTTAGATACATGATATAATTACTCGAGTGAATTATGCGAGGAGGAAAGACATGAGACAATGGACAGCAACACACTTGGCTAAACTAGCACGCAAGATAAGTATCGCAGCAGGAAAAAAAGGAACTGATTTACCAGGTCAAATTGCTCGCAAAGTAGATCAAAATATTTTACGAAAGTTAGCTTCACAAGTTGATGATATTGTTTTTATCAGTGGAACAAATGGTAAAACAACAACTTCCAATTTGATTGGGCACACTTTAAAAGCAAATAATATTGAAATTATACATAATAATGAAGGTGCTAACATGGCTGCTGGAATTACTTCGGCATTCATCATGAAAAATGTAAAAGATATTAAAGTAGCGGTCATTGAAATTGATGAGGGTTCAATTCCAAAAGTATTAAAAGAAGTTACACCTTCAATGATGGTATTTACTAATTTCTTTCGTGACCAAATGGATCGATTTGGTGAAATTGATATTATGGTTAATAATATTGCAAAATCAATTAGTAATAAAGGGATTAAATTAATTTTAAATGCCGATGATCCATTTGTAAGTCGTTTGAAAATAGCGAGTGATACAATTGTATATTACGGAATGAAAGCCCATGCACATGAATTTGAACAAAGTACTATGAATGAAAGTAAATATTGTCCGAATTGTGGTAGATTATTAACTTATGATTATACCCATTATAATCAATTAGGACATTATCATTGTGAATGTGGATTTAAGCGTGAAACACCTAAATATGAAGTTTCACAATTTGAGGTGCAACCATTTATTGATATGGATGTGAACGATGCGCACTTTGAAATGAAAATTGCTGGTGATTTTAATGCTTTTAATGCACTTGCTGCATATTCAGTATTAAAAGAGTTAGGCTTAAATAATGATGCAATTCGTAAAGGATTTAAAACATACACTTCAAATAATGGTCGAATGCAATACTTTAAGCGTGGTCAAAAAGAAGCAATGATTAATTTAGCTAAAAATCCTGCTGGCATGAATGTGAGTCTATCAGTCGGAGATCAACTTAAAGAAAAAAAAGTATATGTTATCAGTCTGAATGATAATGCTGCTGATGGCAGAGATACATCTTGGATTTACGATGCGGATTTTGAAAAGTTACGTAATCAAAATATAGAAAAAATTATTGTAACGGGTACAAGAGCAGAAGAATTACAACTTAGACTGAAATTAGCTGAAGTAGATGTTCCAATTATTTTAGAGAAAGATATTTATAAAGCTACAGCTTTAACTATGAATTATGCAGGCTTTACAGTAGCGATTCCAAATTATACATCACTTTCACCTATGTTAGAACAACTTAATCGCTCATTTGCAGGAGGACGTTAGATATGTACGAATTAACAGTTTTTCATTTTATGTCGGACAAATTAAATTTATATAGTGATATAGGAAATATTATTGCTTTAAAACAGAGAGCAAAAAAACGCAATATTAATTTAAAAGTTATCGAAATTAATGAAACTGAGGGAGTTACATTAGAAAATTGCGATATTTTCTTTATTGGTGGGGGTAGTGATAGAGAACAAAGTATCGCTACTAAAGAGTTAAGTAAAATTAAAACTATATTAAAAGATGCAATAGAAGATGGAATGCCAGGTTTAACCATTTGTGGTGGATATCAATTTTTAGGTACTAAATATATTACTCCTGATGGTACAGAGTTAGAAGGACTTGGAATTTTAGACTTTTATACAAAGTCAAAAACAGATCGTTTAACAGGAGATATCGTAATTAAAAGTGATACATTTGGAACAATAGTAGGTTTTGAAAATCACGGTGGTCGTACATATCATAACTTTGATACATTAGGTCATGTAGTAACCGGGTATGGTAATAATGATGATGATAAAAAAGAAGGTATACATTATAAAAACTTATTAGGAACTTACCTACATGGGCCTATATTACCGAAAAATCATGAACTTACTGATTATTTATTAGAGAAGGCATGTGAACGTAAAGGAATTCCATTTACACCAAAACAATTAGATAACACTGAAGAAGAAGCGGCGAAATATGTTATTATTGAACGTTCAGAAAAAGAATAAAAACGTTGGATGACTTGAATTATTTCAATTCATCCAACGTTTTTTTATGCTTTAACAAATCGATTATCTAGTAAATTGTAGATAAGTAAAATTTCATAAATAACGTGACTCTTAATTTGATTCTTATCGAATTCTTCTAGTATTTTGACTGAAGATTTTAAAGTAGATATAGATTTAGATTCTCTTTTAAAAACTCCATCTAAAGGGATATTGTTGATACTATTACTAATTTTTATAATTGCCATTTTTTCCTCAGTAGTAAAACAAATATTTACGTTTTTTGGTAAATAAATAATATTTGATAAATGTGTAGCAAGAAGTCTATCAATATATGCTCTATTTGACATATCTTTTAATTGTTTCCATTTATCTTCGTTATTTTTATGATAGCGTAATTCATCTCGTTGATAATTCATTAAAGTATCTGTTTTTTTATTCATATTAGATAAGGTTGCTAATGATGTATTACTATTATCTGAATCAAATTTTCCTAATAATAATTCATGACATCTAGAAGCGAATAGTTCATACAAATTATTTTCTGAATGAATTAAGTTCTCTTCGATTTGATGATAATATTTAGGCGGTAATACGAAAAAATTTACTAATCCAGCAGTTACTAGACCAATTAAAGCTGTTAAGAGTCTTGAGAAAAAATTAAAAAGATAGGCTTCATGAATACCAGGTATCATAGCAACTGAAGTTAATACTGCAACAGTTGTACCAACTTGGAGATTTAATTTTGTACACGCTAAAATAGTAAAAATAGCACTAAAGGTGTAAGTAAATGGAGATTGATCGCCGAAGATATAAGTAAAAATAACTGCAAACAATGCACCTATGACGGTAGCAGGAAGTCGACGATAACCTTTTCGTAAAGAAGCTTTAGCAGTTGGTTCAATCGAAACAATTGCTGTTAAAATTGCAAATATAGGAGTTAAGTTTAATAGTAAACAAAATAAAGTTGTTAGAAAAGTAGCTAGCCCCGTTTTTATTGTTCTAGCGCCTATAATATGTTTATACCATTGATTCATATTGTTAAATCCTCTCAAAGAACGAACGTGATGATTATAATGTTAGAATAAGTTTAATATCAAGTTTGATGTAGTGAGACATCAAGTCAGTAGATATTACATTTCTTATTTAGTATATCAAAAAATTTTTGGTATAATAAGGTGGAATATTTTTTAAAAAGGAACGGGATAATATGATTGTAAAAACAGATGAAGAATTACAAGCGTTAAAAGAAATAGGATATATATGTGCAAAAGTGCGAGATACAATGCAAGAAGCAACTAAACCTGGGATTACTACAAAAGAATTAGACAATATCGCTAAAGAATTATTTGAAGAACATGGTGCAATCTCAGCACCTATTCATGATGAAAAATTCCCAGGTCAAACTTGTATTAGTGTTAATGAAGAAGTCGCTCATGGAATACCTGGTAAACGTATTATTCGTGAAGGGGACTTAGTTAATATAGATGTTTCAGCATTAAAAAATGGATATTATGCAGATACTGGCATTTCTTTTGTAGTAGGAGAAGCGGATAACCCTTTAAAACAAAAAGTATGTGATGTAGCACTTGAAGCATTTGATGCAGCAATGGCTAAAGTAAAACCAGGTACAAAACTAAGTAATATTGGTAAAGCGGTACATGCTACAGCACGTAAAAATGATTTAACTGTTATTAAAAATTTAACAGGTCATGGTGTAGGACAATCTTTACATGAAGCGCCAAGTCATGTTATGAATTATTATGATCCTAAAGATAAGACGCTTTTAAAAGAAGGCGTAGTCATTGCAGTAGAACCTTTTATTTCATCTAAAGCAACATTTGTTACTGAAGGCAAAAATGACTGGGCATTTGAAACTAAAGATAAAAGCTTTGTGGCCCAAATTGAGCATACTGTCATTGTTACGAAAGATGGTCCGATGTTAACAACAAAAATTGATTAAGAAAAATGAAGTTGAAAAGAAGTCATTTTGATGTCGTCGTCCCATACTGATAATGATTCCCCAACATAGAGATGTTCCATAAAGAACGTCTCTATGTTGGGATTCAGCGTCTCTGATGATGTTGAAAAAACTTGTGATAAAATGTATTTTCAAGAATTGTTAGTATATTAAAAAGAGTCCGGAACATAAAGTTTCTGGATAAGTGAAAAAAGACAATTTCTATGCCTAAGACAACAATGATGTCTTAGGCTTTTTTATGACCAACGTTGTTCTACTTTGCCAAATTTCCAAATAAGAGTGGACATAAAACATGTAATCAAAAATAAAGCTACCAAAATATAGCTTAATTAGTCAAAGTGAATCGACTGAACAATATTACAAAATACTCATTTTACTGAAACACCTAAAAGAACAGACTTTAAAAACACAACACCAAATAATAAATAGTTAGTATCAGCGATAAATGAAAAACTAAATTCGAACATGTGAAGTAAAATAATGTTTAAAATATATGGACACCATCTTAAATCACTCTTCTTAATGGTATTCAACTCATATCCTTATTTTTAAATTAAAATTAATCGTACTTAAGTATGAGAAGAAAATGGTTCCTAGGACTATATTAAGTAAGATTTCACTCATTTATAATAAAGTTTAGTAAACAACGAGGTGGTTCTATGAATTATTTAGATTTATATTTACAACACTTTTTAAAAATAATTATAAAAAATAATATTAATGATTATCGTTCATTATTAGATGATAAGCTTCAGAGTATGGAACGATATATAAAATATTTAAAAAATAAAAAAGAAAAAATCAATACTTTAATTGACAGTTTATCTGCTACACTAGAGAATAAGTATATTGATATGATAAATATGTACAATATAAAGAATGCTCAGGAAGTTCATAATAATGAAATAGATTTATTAAAACAACGATTAGATAAATTTGAAGCATATTATGCCAAAATTGAAGCTAATATTCATCGTTGTACGAAAGAATGTATTGCTGCAGAAGAACAATATTCAATAATTGAACAAATGAGTTATGTAGCTTAATTAAAATCAGGAGGCGACACATTGACACGTAAATATATATCTACTGAATTATTAATTATTTTTACAGCGCTAATGATTATCGCTAACTTTTATTACATCTTTTTTGAAAAAATTGGATATTTATTTATTTTATTATTAGGATGTATATTAATTTATGTAGGGTACCTTTACTTTCATAAAGTAAGAGGGTTATTGGCGTTTTGGATAGGAGCACTACTCATAGCGTTTACCTTGTTATCCAACAAATATACGATTATTATTTTATTTATATTTTTAGTAATAATCATTATTAGATACTTAGTTTTTAAATTTAAACCTTTGAAGATTGTGGCCTCGGAAGAAGAAGTGACCTCTCCTCAATTTATTAAACAACGTTGGCTAGGTGAACAACGTACTCCAGTATATGTATATAAATGGGAAGATGTGCAAATTCAACATGGGGTTGGAGATATTCATATTGATATGACAAAAGCAGCAAACATCAAAGAAAATAATACAATTGTAGTTAGACATATTTTAGGTAAAGTACAACTGATTGTTCCAGTTAATTATAATATTAATCTTCACATGGCATCATTTTATGGTACCGCTTATATAAATGGAGAAGCATATAAAGTAGAAAATAATCATGTCCAAGTAGAAGAAAAACCGAAAGAAGAAAATTATAGTGTAAATATATATGTATCAACATTTATTGGTGATGTTGAGGTGATTTATCGATGAATCACTATTTAAGAGCAATAGGATCCATGCTTATTTTAGTGTATAGCATGCTAACTGCGTTTTTATTTATAGATAAAGTTTTTGTAAATATTATATATTTTCAAGGAATGTTCTATACTCAAATATTTGGTATACCTGTGTTTCTATTTCTTAATTTAGTGATTATTTTACTTTGTATTATCGTTGGCTCTGTATTAGCTTATAAAATAAATCAGCAAAATGATTGGATAAAGAATCAAATTGAACACGCCATTGAAGGTGAAACGGTAGGGATTAATGATAAAAACATAGAACTATATAATGAAACAATTGATATTTATCAAATGTTAGTGCCTTTAAATCAAGAATTACAGCGATTAAGAATCAAAACTCAAAATTTAACAAATGAAAACTACAATATGAATGACATTAAAGTAAAAAAAATTATAGAAGATGAGCGTCAGCGTTTAGCAAGGGAATTACACGATTCAGTAAGTCAACAACTTTTCGCAGCAAGTATGATGTTATCAGCGATAAAAGAAACAGAACTAGAACCACCCCTTAACCAACAAATTCCAGTACTTGAGAAAATGATACAAGAATCTCAATTAGAGATGCGAGCGCTGTTACTACATTTGCGACCTTTAGGACTCAAGGATAAATCATTAGGGGAAGGTATTAAAGATTTAGTCATTGATTTACAAAAGAAAGTACCTATGAAAGTCATTTATGATATACAAGATTTTAAAGTGCCTAAAGGAATTGAAGATCATCTATTTCGCATTACACAAGAGGCAATTTCAAATACATTAAGACATTCTGATGGAACTAAAGTGACAGTCGAATTATTTAATCATCAAGATTATTTATTATTAAGAATTCAAGATAATGGTAAAGGCTTTAACGTAGATGAAAAAGTAGAACAAAGTTATGGATTGAAAAATATGAGAGAACGTGCATTAGAAATAGGTGCAACGTTTCATATCGTATCTCTACCAGATTCAGGAACTAGAATAGAGGTAAAAGCACCTTTAACGAAAGAGGAGGGTTAATATGACGATTAAAGTATTATTTGTAGACGATCATGAAATGGTTAGAATTGGTATTTCAAGTTATTTATCTACTCAATCTGATATTGAAGTAGTAGGAGAAGGATCATCAGGAAAAGAGGCAATTGAAAAAGCACATACGTTAAATCCTGATTTAATTTTAATGGATTTGTTAATGAATGATATGGACGGTGTAGAAGCGACGACACAAATAAAAAAAGATTTGCCTCATATCAAAGTAGTCATGTTAACAAGTTTTATAGAAGATAAAGAAGTATATAGAGCACTTGATGCAGGGGTTGATAGTTATATATTAAAAACGACAAGTGCCAGTGATATTGCAGAAGCAGTTAGAAAAACATATCGTGGAGAATCTGTATTCGAGCCAGAAGTTTTAGTAAAAATGAGAAATAGAATGAAGAAGAAAGCAGAATTATATGAAATGCTCACTGAACGTGAAATGGAAATATTGTTATTAATTGCTAAAGGCTATTCTAATCAAGAAATTGCCAGTGCTTCACATATTACAATTAAAACAGTAAAAACACATGTGAGTAATATTTTAAGTAAACTAGAGGTACAAGATAGAACACAAGCGGTTATTTATGCATTCCAACATAATTTAATTCAATAATAAAAAGCTCCTTATAAAGAAGTCAAAAAATGACTATCTCATAAGGAGGTTTTTCGTTAAAAGTTTTCTTTTCTATAGCTATTTATCTTTATCAAATTTATCTTTAATTTTATCAACAAAAGAGTCTTGTTCACTATGTTTATCATTGGGTGTAGGATCTACATCATAATTTTTTTCATATTTGGATGATGCTGTAGAATCGTATTCATATTTTGTATTCTCATTGTAATGATTTTCATTATTATCATCATGTTTTAAGGCAGCTTCTTCAGGTGTAGAACCTTTAATGACATGTCTTTGATGAATAATTGCATTAATTTCAGCACCAATAATGATAATGAAACATGTAATGTAAATCCATAGTAATAAAATGATGATTCCAGCAAGACTACCATATGTTTTAGAATAGTTGCCAAAGTTAGATAAATACCAACCAAATGCAAATGATCCTAATAACCATACAATAGAAGTAAAGATTGCACCAGGATAAACAGATTTAAACTTAGTTTTAACGTTAGGTGCTACTGAATATAATGTTAAGAATAAAATAATAATAACGATAAGTGGTAACAATATACGCACTAAATCAAATATCCAAGCGACTTGTTGATCTAAACCTAACGGACCAAATAGATGATCTTTAATAAAATTACCAAATGTAGGTAACGTTAGAGCGATAGCTAATACAATAGCCATAACAATTGTAAACAAAATACTTAATAATTTAAGAACAATAGGATTACGAGCATCTTCAACATCATAAGCAACATTAAATGAATTCATAATTGCTGTCATACCATTTGATGCTGACCAAATAGCTAAAATCAAACCGACTGATAATAAACTACCACTAGAGTTACTTGTAATATCTTTAAAAATTTTAGTAACAACATCAGCAGTCTCAGCAGGAGCATTTTGACTAACTAAGTCTTTAATTTGCTGAGGATCAATTTGGAATAATGGTAATAAAGTTAATAAAAAGATTAACATTGGGAATAAAGCTAATACAAAGTGATACGTCATTTGAGCCGCTAAACCTGAAGCATCATCTTTACCAATACGATAAACAAGATAAGATAAAAAATTAGAATTTTTAGTATATTTTGCAGGTTTATTTAATCTAGAAACGAAAAAAACTTGTTTATCTTTTTTAGGCTTTTTTGATTGAAATTCCTGAGGTTCTACGTATGTACGATCAACCTTTATTTTCTCTTTATTTTCTGTCTCTTTTTCCTTAATAGAGTTAAGGTACTTAGAGTTTGATTGATTTTTTTTTGACATAGGCGTCTCCTTAAAAATTAATTCTAAAATAAAGGCAAAACTACCTAAGTAAAAAGGAATTTTGCCTTTATTTTCTGTCAATTATATTTGATTAGCTAAGACGATTGTTTTTACGATTTACAAATGTATCTTTAGCATCTTTAATTGATTTTTCTAATTCTGGATTATTACGACGAATTTCTTCGATTGTATCTTTCCAATACAATACTTCATTTTTAATTGAAGTAATTTTAGAAGGTTTACGAGAACGATTACCTTCTTTAATGTCTTTAAATGATTGTACTAATGCATTACGTGTTGATTTATCTGCTAAAGTAGCAGCTCCACCAACGATAGCACCAATAATAATACCTGGAACAAATTTGTTTTCCATTTTAGTTACCCCTCTTTCAAATTAGCATCTTTTACGATGAAATCTATTAAATTGTCACAAGATGATTGTACCATGTCATATACACCATCAAAATTATTTGTGTAATAAGGATCAGGCACATCAGTCTCTTCCATGTTACTAAATTCTAGCAATTTGAACAATTGACCTTTAAGATTTGGATTGATTGATTTAATATTATCCACATTACTTTGGTCCATAGCGATAATATAATCAAAATCATCATCAGGTTCAAATAATTCACTAACAATACCATCAAAAGGTATATGGTGTTGTTTCAGAATTTTTTGAGTACCTTGATGAGGAGGTTCACCTAAATTCCAACGTCCAGTACCCCTAGAATGTACAATAACATCAGAAATACCGCGTTCTTTTAATCGTTGACGCATGATTGCTTCAGCCATTGTAGAACGGCAAATATTTCCAAGACATACAAAAGCTACATCTACCATCTTGTACTCCTCCAAACTTTAATATATAAACTATTTTATAGTTATTTTTAACATTTATAAAGCCATAATTTTACTAATTTCTATAAAAGTTTAATAAATTTTTATACTTTGATAAAATATGATAATAAAGAGGTGAAACAAATGGCACAGAATAATGAACAAATGATTAAAAATATTCGAAAAAAATTAAATATTGTAAATCAATCTTTAATTAATCCAGAAAAATTTAAAGATACAGATACAAAGGATATTAAAGACATTCATGATTTTGTTATGTCTAAAGATTCATTTTCACCAAGTGAAATTACAGCAATTGCTGATGAATTAGGTAATTTACGTCACGAGTAAGGAGAATTTAAATGGTCAATCAAGATTATCAAGACAAATTAAAACAATATGCAGAATTATTAGTAAAAGTAGGTATGAACGTTCAACAAAATCAACCTGTATTTATAAGAACTTCTGTAGAAACTATAGAATTAACGCGCTTAATTGTCGAAGTAGCCTATCAAGAAGGCGCTTCAGATGTAAGAGTGGTATATTCAGATCCTATTTTAGAACGTTTAAAATATGAAAATGAATCTGTTGATTATTTTGAAAACCATGCTGTTAAAGCTTATGATGTTGAAGAGCGTATGGATTATGCTCATAGAGGAGCAGCGAATTTAGCGCTTATTTCCGGTGATCCAGACTTATTAAATGGCATTGATTCAGAAAAATTAAAAGCATCTCAGTTTAATTATGGACAAGCATTCAAAGGGTATATGGAAGGTAGCCAAAAGAATGCATTTCCATGGGTAGTAGCTGCATTTCCATCTAAAGCATGGGCAAAACGTGTATATCCTAATTTGCCTGAAGAAGAAGCATACAGCCAATTTATCGATGAAGTATTTGAAATTGTACGTGTGGATGGAAATGACCCAATCACAAATTGGGAGCAACATGTGAAATCTCTAAGTGTACATGCAAATAAACTTCAAGAAAAAAATTATAAAGCATTACATTATATGTCTGAAGGCACTGATTTAACAGTAGGGCTACCAAAAGGACATATTTGGGAAGATGCAACGAGCTATGTAAATGGAAATCAACAACCATTTATTGCAAACATCCCAACGGAAGAAGTATTTACTGCACCAGATAGAAATCATGTAGATGGCTATGTAACTAATAAATTACCATTAAGTTATAATGGTAATATTATTGATGGATTCACTTTAACATTTAAAAATGGTGAAATTATCGATGTTAAAGCAGAAAAAGGTGAAGAAGTTTTAAAAGATTTAATTAGCACAGATGAAGGTTCTAAGCGATTAGGAGAAGTTGCTCTAGTTCCAGATGATTCGCCAATTTCAAATCGTAATACCATTTTTTATAATACTTTATTTGATGAAAATGCATCTTGTCATCTTGCTATTGGTTCAGCCTACGGGTTTAATATTAAAGGCGGTACAGAAATGTCTACTGAAGAAAAAATAGCAAGTGGATTAAATGATTCTAATGTTCATGTGGACTTTATGATTGGAAGTTCAGATCTAACGATTTATGGTATTTTAGAAGACGGCTCTAAAGAATTAGTTTTCGAAAATGGGAATTGGGCACAATAACTCATTTAAATTAGGAATAGGAGAAATAAAGTATGTCAAATTCTCAAGTTAATAAAAAATCTATGTCTGAATCAAAAAGTATTAAAACACGACAAGTATTTCCTCAAGATACCAATCATCACCATACAATGTTTGGTGGATCATTGATGGCTAATATTGATGAAATAGCTGCAATTACAGCTATGAAACATGCGAATGCACAAGTGGTTACTGCTTCTACTGACTCGGTGGATTTTTTAAGACCTATAAAAACAGGGGATATTACGTCTTATGAAGCAATGGTAAGTTACGCAGGGGCAAGTTCAATGGAAATTTGTGTGCAAATTATTATTGAAGATGTGCTAAATAAGGAAAGACATTTAGCAGCATTGAGCTTTTTAACATTTGTTGCCCTAGATGAAAATGGAAAACCAACACGTATTCCTAAAGTGTACCCTGAAACTAAAATAGAAAAGTGGTTCTATGAAGGAGCACCAAAACGTGTTCAACGAAGAAAAGAACGACGTGAAGAAAGTAAAAAAACCATTGAATTTTTATCTGAAGCACAGCACATAGAAGATATTTAAGATTTATAATAAAAGTCAATACATATGATATAAATTATATGTATTGACTTTAAATTATACGAAAGGGTTTTAGGGCCTTGTTTTTTAAAAATATTTCAATGTAAAATTACATATAAATACAAAGTATTTTGGTGAGACTCTTGAGGCAATAGGATAAGTTAAAGACTACAGGCTGAAGCTGTGCCCTAAGAAAGCGAGTCAACAATACGCAGTATTGTAAATAAAATAGCCAGTAAATGAGTTTACAATAAACTCATTTACTGGCTATTTTGCTTGGAATTATGTCTTAGTTTCTTTTAATTTTATTGAAAACTATGTTCAGTGTGCATTGTGATTTCATTTTCTCTAAAGTTTGTATTTGGATAATACATATTTTTAACTAATACATTTGGTCCTAAGCATTGGAAAGCTTCACAATGACAATTTAGAGATTTTGCTAAATCTGTTGATAACCAGGCATTAAATACATCTGTGAGCTTATCATGTTTAATATTAGAAATTGTTCCGTTTTCATCACCAAAATCTGTTACAATAACGTCTCCACTAAATACATTTACATTTAAGCGACTACGACCATCTGGGTCATTTCGAACAGTAACATTTTTTTCATTTCTTAATCGTTCAAGTAAAAGTTGGTCATTTTCATCGTTTATGCAAGGGTAGATTGGGAGAGTACCAAATAACATCCAAGTATTTTTATCACGAATGTCTAATAAATGATGAATAGCTTGCTTCATGTCTTTTAATGATAATACATTGAGTTGACTTGCAAAATCTGCTGGATACATAGGATGAACTTCATGACGACTACACTTCATATCATTAACAATTTCTTTATGTATGTTTTCTAAATGTGGTAGGGTATTTTGATTTAACATTGTTTCTGCTGAAACAAACATCCCTTGGTCAGATAATGTACTAGCATTATCTAGCATTTGTTCATATAATTTTAACTTTGCTTTTAAAGGAGGTTGTTTTTTCATTGCGCCAAAGCCCACCTCTGCAAATTCTTGGATGGTACCCCAATTATGAGAAATGTGCATGACATCAATATACTCAGCAATTTCTAGATATCGATCTTGAGGTAACGTTAAATTAGAATTCATTTGCACATATATGCCTCTTTGATGCGCATATTTTAATAATGGTTTAACAACATTATTTATAGATTTCTTTGAAAACATAGGTTCTCCACCTGTAATCGACATAGTACGTAAATTGGGAATTTCATCTAAACGTTGATAAATAAGATTCATAGGTAATGGATCAGGATCTTTTGTTTGTAATGTATAACCAACTGCACAGTGACTACATCTCATATTACATAAATTTGTTGTGGTAAATTCTACATTACTCAAAGTGAGTTGATCGAATTGTTTAATATCATTATAAGCTTCCCACGGATCATTATAAATTGAGATTGCTTGTTTAATTTTTGATGTTGTCATTATAAAAACTCCTAAACTTTTAAAACATTCTTCTTTATAAAATTACAATAAATATTATTAGAATTATATCTCTTTTTGTCAAATTTTGTTAGGATAGTTATGAATAAAAGCTAAAAATATTATATATAAGGAGTTAAATTCCGATGGATGAAAAACAAACTATTGAACAAATTAAAACAAGATTGTCTAAATTTTTAGAAGATATTGACCACGTTAATCCTGATGAAGTAAGTGTAAAAGATATTGATGAATGGATTGGATTATTAGATCAATTAGAAGAAAAAGTTAAGTTAGTTTCTAAGTAATTGTGGAGTATGAAAAAGTTTTTAACTAAATTTAATATTTATGTTTAAACCATCTTAAATTTGTCTATAATTAAATATAATAAAACGAAAGAAAAGGTGATTTTGGTTATGACTAAAAAAGTAGCAATTATTTTAGCTGATGAATTTGAAGATATAGAATTAACAAGTCCTAAAGAAGCATTAGAAGAAGCAGGATTTGAAACTGAAGTTATTGGAGATACTGCGAACGCTGAAGTTGTTGGGAAACATGGCGAAAAAGTTACAGTAAATGTAAGTATTGCTGATGCTAAACCAGAAAATTATGATGCAATATTAATTCCTGGTGGTTTCTCTCCAGATAATTTACGTGGAGATGCAGAAGGACGTTATGGAACATTTGCAAAATACTTTACTAAAAATGATGTTCCAACATTTGCTATTTGTCACGGACCTCAAGTTTTAATTGATACTGATGATTTAAATGGTCGCACTTTAACTGCAGTATTAAATGTTCGTAAAGATTTATCAAATGCAGGTGCCAATGTTGTTGATGAATCAGTAGTAGTTGATAATAATATTGTAACAAGTCGTGTACCTGATGATTTAGATGATTTCAATAGAGAAATCGTTAAAAAATTAAATGATTAATTTAAAATAACTTTTTGAAAGTTATATTTGAGCCTGAGACATGTGTAATTGTCTCAGGCATTTTTAATGTGTTGATAGTCGATGATTGAATTACAATGTAACTGTATTCTGGATAGGCTCCAATGAAACTGAGAATGTATCATTACAAGTCGTGTCAATTCATAAGCGTCTGATTGATTTGTTTTCCTTGTTTTCTAGAAATGGAGAAAATACGTTTTAAATGTTACTTTTAAAAATTCATATATTTATGAACTTAATATCGTTTTTTAAATCCGCTTATCCATCTTTAAAAAATCCTTCTCTATCTTCTTCAAAGTAACTTGAAAATTTGAGCGATATAAAAACCAATGATACACCTTGAGACTGATTTTTGATTGTTTATATAGATAAAAATAATACTTACTGTTAAACTCTCAATTATAGAGTGACCTTTAAGTAAAGGAGCAATCCCATGAAAAGAAGACAAAGAGATAACTATCCAAAAGAGAAAACAACTTATTATCAAAATGAGCCTTATTATAATACCTATTATCAACCTGTGGGTTCACCACCGAAAAAGAAGAAAAGTAAACGGCTCTTTCTAAGAATGTTTATTATATTTCTGATTATATTTGCTTTGTTTACTGGATTAATGTATTTTTTATCATCTAGAGCGAATGTCGATGATTTACAAACGATTGAAAATAAGAGTAATTTTGTATCATCAGACAATATGCCGAATTATGTTAAGGGCGCATTTATATCTATGGAAGATGAACGTTTTTCTAAACATCATGGATTCGATATCAAAGGGACAACACGTGCATTATTTTCAACGATTGGTGAACGTGAGGTACAAGGCGGGAGCACCATTACTCAACAAACTGTAAAAAATTATTATTACAATAATGAACGTTCATTTACACGTAAACTAAAAGAATTATTTGTCGCGCATAAAGTTGAACAGCAATACAGTAAAAATCAGATATTAAGTTTTTATTTGAATAATATTTACTATGGTAATAATCAATATGATATTGAAAGTGCAGCAAATTACTATTTTGGTGCAACTACAAATCAAAATAATAGTAGTTATCCGATTATTACTGTATTACAAAGTGCAATGCTAGCAAGTAAAGTTAATGCCCCAAGTGTATATGATATTAATAACGTATCAAATAATTTCAAGAATCGAATTAAAGTGAATTTAGAAAAAATGAGACAACAGAATTATATTTCTGACAGTCAATATCAAGAAGCCTTATCGCAACTTAATAATTATTAATATAGTAATATAACAATTTAATTAAATATAAACTAAGAGTGAGAATGAGAATAAATAAACTTCCATTTCGCTCTTTTTTAATATCAAATACTATATGTGTTAGATTTTCTGTTATAAAATAAATATATTATTAAAATACAATTTTTAATTAGTATGAGGAGAATAATGATGCCGAAAATTACTAAAATAGAAGTTCAAAAAAATAATAAAGAACGATTTAATCTCTTTCTTGACGAAGCATTTGAAATGGGAATTGATATAGATACACTCGTTAAATTCAATTTGAAAAAGAATCAAATGATAGATGCTGCAGAAATGGAAAAAATTCAAAAATACGAACACTATCGTCTAGGAGTTAATATGGCAATACAATATTTATCATATAAAAAACGAACTGAAAAAGAAGTTAGTGATTATTTGAAAAAGAATGATATTAATGAAATGGCAGTACAAAAAGTGATTGAATATTGTTATAAAGAGCAATATATTAATCATGAAGATTATGCTGAAAGTTTAAAAAATACAATGATCAACACAACAGATAAAGGACCTAAAGTATTTAAACAAAAACTATACCAAGTTGGAGTAGAACCTAATATTATAGATAGATATGTTAAACGATATGAAGAAGAGCAACCTATAGAATCTATCATTCATGTTGCTAAAAAAATAATGAAAACTAAAAAAGGTCCTGTTGTTAAAGTAAAGCAAAAAGTAATGCATAGCTTAATCCAAAAAGGATATACAATAGAAACTGCACAATATGTACTTAATGAGTTAGACTTTGCTCAAGACGAAGAAGTGCTAGATGACTTATTACAAAAGGATTTAGAAAAAGTTTATAATAAACAACGTCGTAAATATGATGGTAATACATTAAAAATGAAAACAATAGAAGCACTTATGAGAAAAGGATATAATTATGATAAAATAAAAATTAAATTAGCAGAAAGTGGTATTTTAGATGAGTGACAAAAGATTAAGTGAAATGTCTGAACAGGAATTGAGACATGAAATACAATTATGTAAAGAAAAAATGCGTAAAGCTGAAATGAATGGCATAATGAATGAATATGATGTTTATGAAAGTAAAGTCATTGTAGCTGAGAGTTATTTAGTCGATCGTTCTAAAATTAATATAGGCAGAATGTATAAATTAAATGATGGTAGTGAACAATACTTTAAAGTTGAACGTTTAAAAGGGGTTTTTGCTTGGGGTTATAGAATAAATAGTACGAATCCTGAAGAGGGTTTACCCATTGCATTATTAAAAATTTAGAAGGATGTAACACAAATGGGAAGTTCAATCGTTTTAAAATTATTAAATGTTACACAATACTATAGAAACCAAAAGAATAGAAAGTGGTATTTGCCGTTTGGATATGGCGCGGAAGACATAGAATTAAATAAAATAACTTTACACATTTATCAAGGAGAAGCTCTTGCACTCATAGGAGAACCTGGTTCATCCAAAACATTGATTGGAAGAATTATGGCACAAGATATTGCACCTGATAGAGGGAAAGTTGTACAATCAGCAAGTATTTATTATGGAGATATAAAAAACAAACATTTATTAAATATGTCTGTTAAAAGTTATATTGAAGAAACACAATGCTTATTTAATTACGAGACGTCTTCACATATTGTCGATCAAATTATTAAATATGCGCATTTAGATGATAATTCTTCGATTCAAGTGAATAAACTTAGTCACTCTGAGTATGCGCAATTGATTTTAAGTGTTGCAAGAGTTTGTAAAACAGAAATTATTATTTTAAGTCATATTCTCGAATATCTTGATGAAGCTTTTTTAAATAAGGCGAAACAACTTTCAAAAGACTATGTGTCTAATGACTTATCAATTATATTTGTAGACGATGATATTTCTAAAATATCTCAAGTAAGTAACTATGTTACATGGATTTCTCACGGACAAGTGCGTATGGAAGGGTCTTTAAATGACGTTTTACCAGTATTTAATGATCATGAAAGAGATAGATTAAGTATCGAAGATGAAGAAACACTTAAGAATTTTGATTTGGATTGGAAGAAAAGTAGAAGTAGATTGCCGGAAATGAGTTATAACTTTAAAAGAGTCGAACGATACAAACATGTTAAAGTTCCGGATTTTATAGTTAAATTTTGGACGCTTTTAGTTTCAACGTTAATCGTCTTAGTGTTACTTGGCGCACTGGTAGTGAATAATATAGGGAAAATTGAAATTCCTATCAACGAATCTCAGAAGAAAGTTCAAAATCAAGACACGGATTCTTTTGAAAATAAATTGTCTTATGGAATTGTTCTACATGATGAAGTGACATTATCAAATCATCAAGATATTGAAATGCCAAAATATTCTTTTGTGACGATTACTGGAGAAAGTGCTTCAAAATACCGCTTAATTGTCGATGATGATACATATGAAGTAGGTAAGAACAAAATTTATTATTTTAATCCTGCTGCATTATATGAAACGCATAAATTTAGTACTTTAGCGCCTTATATGAAGTCAAACTACAGTAAGTATGTTGATTATTTTAATACTCAATTACATAAACCACATAAGCAAGTGAAAAAGACGCTTGTTCCTGAAAAAGATCAACGATTTGTGGTGCCTATTACACAACAACCTATTAAAATGTTATTTAATGATGAGGATAAGTTAACTGGTTTTGTATTTCCTATAGTAGATAAATCAAAATTAGAGCGTAAATTTAATATTAAAAGTAATGTATGGATTTCAAAATTAAATAATGGATATTTAATTGCAGATATGAAAAATAGTAAATGGATTTATATCGAATTGTAGGTGTAAACATGATAGATAAGTTAATATTATATTTTAAACATTTTCCATCTCTTTTACATTTGGCTAAAGCAAAAGTAAAAGAGACTTGGAAATATGATGTGATTTTATTTTTAATACAATTAATTATCATTAGTATCATAATTGGAGTGATGTATTTATTTAATACAGAAGAAATTGAAAAGGCCCAATGGATATATCGAATGATTGCGTTCTATACTTTTGTAACCATTGCTTATATTATATATAAATCATTCAAATTATATAAGTATGATTATCTTATTGCTAAATCATTTCAACTCACACCTATTATTACGCCCATCCTTAATGCACTGATAGGGGCTATCATCATCTGTGTTTTATCATTGATTACATCAATCTTTAAGCCAGTAAACCTTGAAACATCGGTGATATCTTTTGTTTATTTTATACTAATGTCGATTATATTTATTGTTTTTATTTCAATAACATTAGGTTTATTGACTTTAATAAGTAAAAAAGTATTTAAATTTTATGTGGTAGCAACAATGGTGTTATTCTTTTTAGTACCTATCATTTTTATACCTAACAATAAGGCAAATATGATTGATCAAATATTAAAAATTAATCCATTATATTATTTGATTGACGGATTATCATCTTCAATTGTTTTTGGAGCTGTAAATATGTACAATATTGTGTATCATATTTATTTTATTGCTTTTTTAGTATTAATTGGAGTTATCAATTTTATTTTAACTCGACTTGTTGCCCATAAGAAATATGAATATATTTAATATATGAGTGAATCGTTATAAATAACATATATTTTTTATAATTTTATAATAATAACCCCTAAATGACTGTCAATAAGTCATCTAGGGGTTGTTTAAATTATAGTTAAAGTTAATAGATTAATGAGAGTACAATTTTTTTTGAAGTTTTTCTTCTGTAAATACCCATCCAATATAGGAATGGTCAATTTTTTGATCTTGAGTAAGATGTGCAATTGCTGCAAAAGAATAATGTCCTTTATTTAGATAACGTAAATCTATCAATCTTATCTCAGTTGTTTGATCATCAAGTTTACGTATTTGCCAACGATAGATAGAAGAGAATTTTAAAAACGTTCTTATTTCAGGATTACTTTTTATTTGCCATAAAAGTGTATCAGATGAGAATTGTTGACGTTTTACTTTATCACTAAACGTTATATTACGACCATAAGCTCTACCTACATAATCATAGCTTTCAGTTTGAATAGCTACACGCCATTCCATAAATTTCATAGTAGGTGCAACAAAAATTTTCACAGGATGATGTTCATCATGAATGAGTATCAACGCTTGAGATTTGATTATTGATTGCATTTTAAATCTAACGATATAATAAATAATTAAAACGCCAATAATTGGAAAGAACACTAGATATGGATGAATGCCTAATAACCATAGCGTGATTCCAATACATAATATTAAAAAAATAATTGGATCGAATGTATTGATTACACCGAGTTGTATCCACTTATTTGATATAGGTCTAAGTGCTTGTGTACCATATGAATTAAAGATATCTACAAAAACATGTAAAAAGACCGCTAACTGAGCCCACATCCATATATGAGTCACATCTACATGTGGAAAGATAACGTATATTATAAAAGCAAGTAATATTGGCCATAAAATCGTAAAGGGTATGGAATGTGTAATACCACGATGATGTGAAATATAAGTTGCATTATTTTTTAATTTTAAAACCGTATCGCCATCAGGTATTAAAGAACCCGCAATTAAAGTTGTTGCAGTAGCTGTCATAGAATGTGACATTGCTGGGTCTTGTGTAGCTAAAGCAGTTAGTCCAATGCCGATAGCAATATGAGTGGCTGTATCCATAAAAGTTCACTCTTTTCATCTTGATTTAATATATATTATAATCTAAAAATTAGAATAACAAAATTAAGATACTTATCAAATATTAGAAAGTATTATAACTTATAAATTTTTTTATGTAAGAGAAAGGATAATTTAATGTTAAATGAAACGACATTTAAAAATAATATTGTGACATGGTTTGAGAAAAATCAACGAGAAATGCCTTGGAGAGAAACAACTAATCCATATTATATATGGCTAAGTGAAGTTATGCTTCAACAAACACAAGTTAAAACGGTCATTGATTATTACAATAAATTTATTCATCGATTTCCTACAGTTAAAGCGTTAAGTGAAGCAGAAGAAGATGAAGTATTAAAGTATTGGGAAGGTCTTGGATATTATAGCCGTGCCCGCAATTTTCATACAGCAATTAAAGAAGTACATCATAATTATAATGGTGAAGTGCCATCATCCCCTAAAGTTTTTGGTGAATTAAAGGGAGTAGGTCCATATACTCAAGCAGCTGTAATGAGTATTGCTTTTAATCGCCCTTTAGCTACTGTAGATGGAAATGTGTTTAGAGTATGGACTCGACTTAATAATGACTATCGTGATATCAAATTACAATCTACTAGAAAATCATTTGAAAAAGAGCTTCAACCTTTTGTACAAGAAGAAGCGGGTACGTTTAATCAATCAATGATGGAATTAGGTGCAACAATATGTACACCTAAGAATCCGTTATGCCTATTTTGTCCAGTGCAGGAAAATTGTGAAGCATTTCGAAAAGGAACTACGTTAGAGTTACCTATCAAGACTAAAAAGCAAGCTAAGAAAATAATTAATCAGGAGGTTTTTTTAGTCAGAAATCAGAAAGGTCAATATCTGATTGAAAAACGTCAAGAAAAGCTACTTAATGGTATGTGGCAATTTCCGATGTTTGAAAGTCCTAATGGGATTCAAAAACTAGAATATAAGTTAAACCAGTCATTAACTTTAGCTGAGAACGCAATATTTCAATTAAAGCATCAATTTACACATAAAACTTGGAATTTAAATGTTTATAGTGTGATTGAAGATATAAATATTGAATCAGCACAATTACCAGACTTTATGGAATGGTTTGATTTAGAAAATCGAGACGATTATTCTTTTCCAGTATCAATGAGTAAAATATATGAGTTTATTGTTGGTAAATAGAAAAACATATTATCTCTCTATATCTCTTTAAAGAAGTTTAAAAAAATATGGTATAATTCGAATTGTAAAAACTTTAAAAGGTGGTGTGGAGTATGGTTAAAGAATCCATACCTAAAGAAGGCGAAAATATAAAAATCCAAAGCTATAAACATGATGGAAATATTCATAGAGTATGGTCTGAAACAACGATTTTAAAAGGAACAGATCACGTCATCATTGGTGGGAATGATCATACCTTAGTAACTGAAAGTGATGGACGTACATGGATTACTAGAGAGCCTGCAATCGTGTACTTTCATTCTGAGTATTGGTTTAATGTAATTTGCATGTTTAGAGAAGATGGTATTTACTATTACTGTAATTTATCTTCGCCTTTTGTATGTGATGAAGAAGCTTTAAAATATATTGATTATGATTTAGATATTAAAGTTTATCCAAATGGTAAATATCATTTATTAGATGAGGATGAATATGAACAACATATGAAACAAATGAATTATCCTCATGAAATAGACGTAATACTAAGAAGAAATGTAGACATTTTACAACAATGGATAGAACAGAAAAAAGGTCCTTTTGCTCCTGACTTTATAAAAGTTTGGAAACAAAGATATAAAAAAATTCGTAATTACTAAGCATAATTGAGGCAAATAGTAATTAATTAGTTTATAGTACTTGAGTAATAAATAAGAGGTTGAAACTACTTGCCTATTCTTAAATAAATGAGTTTATGAATAGAGGGTTCAACCTCTATTCATTTTTTGATAATAAAATTAAGGAGGAGTCAGTGTGATTCGACGATATTTAGAATTTGTCAAACCATATAAATATCGTATTTTCGCAACGATTATTATTGGAATTATAAAATTTGGTATTCCAATGTTAATTCCATTATTAATTAAATATGCGATTGATGGTGTCATTAATAATGGTACATTAACTACCAATGAAAAATTCCATCATCTTGCTATAGCGATAGGTATTACTCTATTTATATTTTTAATTGTGCGCCCGCCAATTGAATACCTTCGACAATATTTAGCACAATGGACGAGTAATAAAATTTTATATGATATTCGTAAGCAATTGTATGACCATTTACAAGCTTTAAGTGCTCGATTTTATGCAAATAATCAAGTGGGACAAGTTATATCGAGAGTAATTAATGACGTAGAACAAACGAAAGACTTTATTTTAACTGGGTTAATGAATATTTGGTTAGACTGTGTAACGATTATTATTGCGCTTTCTATTATGTTCTTCTTAGATATTAAATTAACACTTGCAGCAATTATTATTTTTCCTTTTTATATCTTTACAGTATATTTTTTCTTTGGACGTTTAAGAAAATTAACACGTAAACGTTCACAAGCATTAGCGGAAGTACAAGGATTTTTACATGAACGTGTTCAAGGTATGTCTGTAATAAAAAGCTTTGCAATTGAAGATAATGAAGCGAAAAACTTTGATAAAAAAATAAAAACTTTTTAAGTAGAGCGTTTCAACATACTTCATGGAATGCCTATTCATTTGCAGCTATTAATACAGTCACAGATTTAGGTCCTATCATTGTTATTGGAGTAGGGTCATATTTAGCAATCACTGGTTCAATTACAGTAGGTACCTTAGCAGCTTTTGTAGGATATTTAGAACAATTATTCGGACCATTAAGACGTTTAGTTTCTTCATTCACAACTTTAACGCAAAGTTTCGCCTCTATGGATCGTATTTTTCAATTAATGGATGAAGACTATGACATTAAAAATAAAAAAGGTGCACAACCTATTGAAATAAAAGAAGGACATATTGAATTAAAAAATGTAAGCTTTAAATATAATGAAGATGAATCTTTAGTTTTAAAAAATATAAATTTAAATATAAACAAAGGTGAAACAGTAGCATTCGTCGGTATGAGCGGGGGAGGTAAATCTACGCTTATTAATCTTATTCCACGTTTTTATGATGTAAGTGAAGGTGAAATTTTGATCGATAGTCATAATATTAAAGATTATTTAACAGGAAGCTTGAGAAATCAAATTGGACTTGTTCAACAAGACAATATTTTATTTTCTGATACTGTAAGAGAGAATATTTTATTAGGACGTCCTGATGCTACTGAAGAAGAAATAATCGAAGCAGCTAAAATGGCAAATGCGCACGACTTTATTATGAATTTACCGAATGGCTATGATACTGAAGTTGGAGAACGTGGCGTAAAATTATCTGGTGGCCAAAAGCAACGTTTATCTATTGCGCGTATTTTCTTAAATAATCCACCTATATTAATTTTAGATGAAGCGACAAGTGCACTTGATTTAGAAAGTGAAGCAATTATTCAAGACGCATTAGATGTTTTAAGTAAAGATAGAACTACACTTATTGTAGCTCATAGATTATCAACAATCACACACGCAGATAAAATTATTGTTATGCAGCATGGCCAAATCGTTGAAACGGGTACACATAAAGAGCTGATTGCTAAAAAAGGTGAATATGAACATTTGTATAGCATTCAAGATTTATAACTAAATAATGAATACTAAAAAAGACAAACTCAACTTTGATAGTTAAGTTTGTCTTTTTTAGTATTGATATTTAATTTTTATAAATCAAAGTCTTCATCTTGAATTTCAATATCTGTGTCATTACGATGATACGTAAAGAAACTTAATCTTAGTCTATCTAAATGCTCTAAATAATATCGATATTCTTCAATAGCTGCGATAATTTGCATGATATTCGAATATGAATATTCTACTTGATATGGATTTTGAATTAATTGATATTGAAAAGCATCCATAAGATTTTTCTTTTGAGGATTTAAAATTTGATTATCAAAATCATCTACATTATAACGCGCCTTTTTTGATAAACTTTTTAAAATTTGTTCATGATAGGCTGTTAATGAATCTAACTCTAATTTAATTTGAAATAATAAATTATGATTCGTATTATGCAAATCATTTTGATATCTAGCCATACGATTTAATACTTCGTAAGCTTGTCGAGTTGTTCCAACGACCTCTTTAAATAATATCTTTTTACGATTTTGTTGGAAAGCAGCTTTTCTTGTAAACGTACGTTCTTCGTGATAATAGTTATAGATTTGTTCTAATTTTATGATGCGAGATTCTAACTGTTCACCATCTTCTTTTATCTGATGATATTCAGAAGTATCATTAATCACAAGTTTAAACCATATAAATATGTCGGAAGAAATATTAACCGCATTATGATAAATTTTAGTTTCGAATTTTGGAGGTAAGAATACTAGGTTTACAAGTGAAGCACTTAAAACTCCAATCATTACTAAAATAAATCTAAATGTAGCTGCAAGATAAAACGATCCTGTATGTTGCCCCATAATGATTAACGCAGTGACACCTGCTAATGTTGCTACATGCGCCAAGTTTAATTTGTATAAAATGGCGATTAATAGAATGACTGTGATACCCATAATCACAATGTTTTTACCAAAAATGGTTACCATAATCACTGCTAATATAGCACCGATTAAATTACCTGTAGCTTGTTCAGATATCGTTTTCATTGAACGATATATATTAGGTTGCATTGCAAAAATAGCACTTATTCCTGCTACAGATTTCAAACCAACATTATCAGGTAAAAAAGAAGCGATAAAAAGGGCGAGAATGATAGCAATTCCAGTTTTAAGTATACGTGCGCCTAATTTCAAATACAACGCTCCTTTAAATAACAAGTTTATAGTTTAATGTATTTTTAAATTAGTATACACTCAACAAATAAAACTATACAAGTATACGCATATATAAAAACCCAAGAATGTATATTTACGATATGACATTCTTAGGTCCGTTAAATTTTAAATATTATTTCATTTGACTGAAGGCATAGTCAGCCGCTTCTAATGTTCGATCAATATCTTCTTCAGTGTGTTCAGTAGTTAAGAACCATGCTTCAAATTTAGAAGGTGCTAAATTAATACCTTGGTTAAGCATAAGTTTAAAGAATTTTGCAAATGCCTCACCATCAGAATTTTCTACTTGTTCGTAGTGTGTTACTTTTTCATCTGTAAAATAGAGTGTTAGCGATCCATAAATACGATTAATTGTTGCAGTAATATGATGTTTTTCGATAAGTTTATTTAAACCATCTTCTAAACGTTTACCCAAATTATCTAATTTCTCATATACACCATCTTGCTCTAAAACTTCAAGTAATGCAATACCTGCTCTCATTGAAAGTGGGTTACCTGCCATTGTTCCTGCTTGGTATGCTGGGCCTAATGGAGCAACATGTTCCATGATATCTTGACGGCCACCGTAGCCACCGATTGGTAATCCACCACCAACAATTTTACCAAATGCTGTTAAATCTGGATAAACATTTAATAAATCTTGTGCAGCGCCATAATGGAAGCGGAAAGCAGTGATGACTTCATCGTAAATCACTAAAGCCCCATGTTCATGAGTGATGTTGTTAACTTCTTCTAAAAAGCCTGGTTGAGGTTTTACCATACCAAAGTTACCTACAATAGGTTCTACTAATACAGCCGCTACTTCATCTCCCCAATGTGACATGGCTTCTTTATAAGATTCAATGTCATTGAAAGGTACAGTAATGACTTCTCTAGCGACACTTTCAGGTACACCAGCTGAATCCGGAGAACCTAATTGAGAAGGTCCGCTCCCTGCAGCAACTAATACTAAATCAGAATGGCCATGATAAGACCCCGCAAATTTAATAATCTTATTTCTTTTAGTATAAGCTCTAGCAACTCGAATTGTAGTCATTACTGCTTCTGTTCCAGAATTAACAAAACGAATTTTTTCTAATGAAGGAATAGCTGCTCGTAATTTTTTACTAAAATCAATTTCAAGTTCAGTCGGTGTACCATATAACACACCTTTAGCCGCTTGATCTTGGATAGCTTCAGTAATATGAGGATGAGCATGACCAGTGATTATAGGACCATATGCTTGTAAATAATCAATGTACTTATTTCCATCGACATCGTAAAGATAAGCGCCATGACCTTCACGCATAACTACGGGAGCACCTCCGCCAACAGCTTTATAAGAGCGTGAAGGAGAATTAACTCCACCTAAAATATATTCATTTGATAACTTTTGAAGACGTTCACTTTCAGTGAAATTCATAGAGTATCAACCTTTCTTATTTAATAATATTCATTACTATCGTAACATAATAATTATAATATGAAGAAATGAGTGATACGATGTTAAAAATAGGAGATCTTTTTCCAAAATTTGAATTAGAGAATCAAAATGGTGAATTAATTACTAATGAAAAAATTATGGGAGAAAAAACAATATTATATTTCTACCCACGAGATAACACACCAACGTGTACAACAGAAGCATGTGACTTTAGAGATAATATACAATACTTTAATGATATGAAAGTTAAAGTTTATGGTATTAGCGGGGATTCTAGAAAAAAACACGAAAACTTTATTAATAAGCATCATTTGAATTTTGATTTGTTAGTTGATGATGAATTTAAGTTATCGAAGGCAGTAGGAATATATCGTTTGAAGAAAAGTTTTGGAAAAGAAAATATGGGAATAGTGAGAACAACGTTTGTAATAGATGAAGCGGGATATATTACAAATATCATTGAAAAAGTAAAAGTTAAAACACAAATAGATGAATTAAAACAAATGCTGGAGTGAGATAAATGAAAATCGTAAGCTTGAAACGTTTAGGTAATATAGAAAATGAATTAATAGAAAAGTATCCTGATATTTCATTTTTGTTTTATGATAAAGCAGATAATATTCCAGATAATGAAAAAAAAGAACTCGAGGTATTGATAGGGTATGACGGGGAGATTAATGAAAGATTTATAAAGTCTTGCCCGAATTTAAAGTGGATTGCATGGTATGCAACAGGCGTAAACAATCTACCATTAGAGTATATTAAGAATAAAGGAATTATTTTAACCAATACTAGAGGAATACAATCAAAGCAACTTTCAGAATATATACTAACTTTTATATTAGATGATCATAAAAAAATGAAAACATCATTTATTAATCAACAAAAGCATATTTATGATAGTACTTTGACAGGTAAACGTTTAAAGGATGAAACAATTTTATTTTTAGGTACTGGAGCTATTGCTCAAGATACTGTAAAGTTATTGACACCTTTCGAATTGAAAATAATAGGTGTAAGTAAAACAGGAAAACAAAAAGAAGGATTTAATCAAACATATGAGATAAATGAATTAGACGAACTATTAGGAGAAGCGGATATAATAATTAATACGTTACCAGAAACCAAAGAAACATATCATTTATTAAACAAACATCACTTCCAATTAATGAAGGAAGATACCTTATTTATTAATGTAGGAAGAGGAACTATAGTAGAAGAAGACGATTTAATTGAAATACTTAAAGAAAAAGTAATACGTCATGCTTACTTGGATGTATTCGAAAATGAACCACTAGAATCAGAACATCCACTTTATGATTTAGATAACGTGACAATTACTGCACATATAACTGGTAATGATAAAGAAAATAAAAAGGAAGCAACGAAAATATTTGAAAGAAATCTATCTCATTTTCTCAATAAAGAAGAAATAAGTGAGAACGTAGTAGACTTAAAAGATGGCTATTAATATAAAACTTATGGAATAATTGACAATGCCGTATGAAAGTAGTTATATTATTAATAAGATAATAATAATTATAAAGTAGAAAGATGGTGAAAATGATGAGTGCAGAAATAGAATCAATTGAACATGAGCTTGAACAAGCTATAATAGCATTAAGAAAGTCAGGCGTTCGTATCACGCCTCAAAGACAAGCTATTGTTAGATTTTTAATTAGCTCACATACACATCCTACAGCGGATGAAATTTATCAAGCACTTTCACCTGATTTTCCTAATATAAGTGTTGCGACAATTTACAACAATTTAAGAGTATTTAAGAAGATAGGTATTGTAAAAGAATTGACTTATGGAGATGCATCAAGTAGGTTCGACTTTAATACTCATAATCATTATCATGTTATTTGTGAACGATGCGGTAAAATAGTAGATTTCCACTATCCTCAATTGGATGAAATTGAACAATTAGCTCAACACGTTACAAACTTTGACGTAACACATCATCGAATGGAAATTTATGGATTGTGTGAAGAATGTAAAAATAAAGAATAAAGTTAGGCAATGACTTTAATGTCATTGCTTTTTTTGTTTATAAGTAATCAAAGAATTTAAAAGATAAATATTAAATAAAAAATACCATAGAGTTTTAGTATAAAAAATACTCATTAAAGATAATGAATACATTTAGTGTGAAATATTAAACAATTTTATATTATAAAATTCATTGACGTTCAATAATAAACTTGCTATTATATAAAAGTCGTCAAAAACAAAAGATATTGTTTGAAAACGCAAAGTAAATTAGTTTAAAACAATGTTAAGAAAGTGTAATTTTGACTATTGATTATAAAAACAATTTATTATAAGATATTATTTGTTGAAATATTAATTAACTTCAAGAAAAGAAAAATTAAAAAAGTTCTTGACAAAAATAATTAGTATTTGATACAATTAATAAATGTAATTGTTAAAACGAACATTGAAAACTGAATGACAATATGTCAACGT